>NZ_MTIX01000006.1 GCF_002019705.1 Shouchella patagoniensis
AAATATGAATAAAAAAGATGAAATAAAAAATGTGCAGCCGTTACGATCGCTACAGCAAATTGAAGATATGAAATGGTCCTTACGCCGGTATTGTTCTGAACGGGATTACATGTTGTTTTTAATTGGTATTAATACGGGTCTTCGTGTGGGGGATTTATTGCGATTAAAAGTATCTGATGTGAGCAAAAAAAAGAAAGTAACCGTTCGTGAAGGGAAAACAAAAAAGCCGCGTACAATTTACTTAACAAACATTTATGAAGACATTTCGTCTTATGCGATGACTTTATCGTCTTCTGGTTGGCTCTTTCCTAGTCGAAAAGGGGACCAACCAATCTCGCGCATTCAGGCATACAGACAAATACAAAAAGCAGCAGACATGGCCGACATCCCGGAAGGGATTGGCACACATACTATGCGCAAAACGTTTGGCTATTGGCACTACAAACAATTCAAAGACGTGGCCGAATTGCAGATGATTTTAAATCATACGCATCCCAAAATTACGTTGCGTTATATTGGAATTTTAGAAGAAGAGCTTGAACATAACCTTCGTGCTTTTAAGCTTTGAATGAACTGAAGATATAAAAACACTGCTGGTATAAAAATCAGCAGTGTTTAAACGAACTCTATTTCACGCTCTTGAATCAAGCCCCAGCTAGTGGCTAGAATTTCTGCCCATTTAGCAGGATCATCATGAAAAATTGTTTCTGGATAGGGGGAGAACAATCCTGTAACTTGTGATTTATGCTCTTCAAAAAAGTGCAGTACATCTTCGTGCGATAAATCAAGATCGCGCGAAAGCCACTCTATCATCTGGCCAATGTAGTTTTCAATTTCATGATTGTTAGAGAATTGGAATTGGATCATAGTTTAACCCCTCCTTACTTATGAATTCCACAGATTGGATACATTTAATCGCCTTATTTGTTCCCAGCCATAGTTGATCATACTCATAATGTGGGAAACGCTTGTTAGGTATAATATGAGGCAAAAGTGTTTTTAGATCTGAATTTGTATCGTTTTTTCTATAATGTTCTTCAAAAACAGGAGTATTGTTGTCCCCACATCTCCCATAAACCCAGTCAAAATGGTTTTTGAGTGGATTTATGGGAGTAAAACGACCTCTTATAATGGTTTCCAACCATTCTTCATTGAAATCATCAATAATTAATTTTCTATTTGTATTACGTAACGATCCCAGCTGAATGACACATGAAATAATTAGGGGGGATGTACGACTACCTTTTGCCATTTTGTTAGCGTATTCGCGTGCTTGCCAATATCTACTAGTTAAATAAAATCCTTGACCAAAGTCTTTAATTTTATTCGTATTAGGGATTCTTACACCATTTTTAGTAAAAGAAATGAGATGTTTTGTACACGTACCATGAAAGAATATAAGCTCTGTTTCGTCACGATACTTATCATTGAATATTATCTCTGATAAGCGCATTCTAAGACCGTCCCATCTAAATAAATAGTTCCTTTTCTTTATTTTACAAAAAAAAAATTTTTTGTAGCTTCTAGCGCATTTTTCATTCTATACTTACATAGTAAGTATAGAATGAAAAATGCGCTAGAAGCTTAATATGAATATAAGTATATAAGAATAAAAGAATGAAAAAAAATGCTGTTATGGTAGAACTAAATAAACAAAAAAGAAACAATATTTATTAGGAGAGGTTAAAATGAATTTTTTTTCATACGAAAAAGAGAAAAAGAATGAAATTTTCGAAAAACACAGAAATGAGTTTATGAAGTGGAGAAATGAATTACAAGAATTGAATAAACCTTTTTTTATGATCCCTACCGATTTTAAGCACATCTTTCTAAAAGACATTAGTGGAGGAGCTCTGAAGCTTTATTTGTTTTTAGGTTTCCATGCAAAATATCATACAGGGGAGAGTTGGTATAGTTTAGAACAAGTTGGCTCCTTTTTCGATAAAGACCCTAGAACTATTGCAAATTGGTTTAAGGAATTGGAAGAGTTAGGGTTGGTTTTTAGAGGTCAAAAAGGGATTATGATGAAAGCAAATACCTTTCTAAAACCTTATGGATTTTCTTTCTATGAAGTAGAGAATGAAAAGAATACTTCTCGAGATGTGTTCGATCACATAGAAGAGAATTTTGAATATACACCTTCGTTTGGATTGATGTTAAATTACAGTTTAAAAGACTTCACATTTATACAAGTTTCTAAAAAAGGTTCTGAGTTTCTTTGTTCTTGCTTCTACAATTTTGACACCAATGAGATTAAAATACTTAGAGATGGTCTTATAAAAAGAGATATCAGATTTGACAATTTTGATATTGATTCTCCACTTCAAAGAAGTACCAAAAATGTACAGGTGATTTATAATTATTTAATGAGATATTTAGACGAAAAAACTATGTAATAATTACCTTAATATACTCTGGAGACATTTTTAAAATGGGCAATATGTGTACATAGTGCCCATTTACACCCACTACATGGGTTGATGGGTAAAACAGAAGCTTATAAGCTTCTGTTTTTTTGTCTTCGCATAGCGAACTTGCCCTTCGGGATCCATAACAAAAACGCTAGGTAAATTTTTATTTACCTAGCGTTTTTGTTGAACTTTTAACAAGATTATTGGAGAAATTTTCATTTTATTGTTGTTTAATGAGTTTACTAGATTTATAATTGAACCATTACATAAGTGATTCGGGCATAAAAAAAGAACCTCATACACGTGGACTAAGCGGTGCTACCAACACCCTTAGAACATTCTTCTCTACGACACTAGAGAAAAACATTTTTTAAACGCATACTAAGGTTCTCTTTTCTACTAATATTAGTTACCCAAAGTGTACCTAATTTAGTCAAAAGGTTCAAGTATGTTTTTATAAAAAAGCACCTGTTTTTCTCCATTTTGGGGGAAGGTAGGTGCTTTTTTGTTGCCCTCCAACGGGAGGCGAAATGATGAACAACGTCACATTACTATCAGGACACATTGATCAATATAAAAACTTAAGCAACTTTACAACGCTTAAAGACTTTAATTCGGCAGTAGAAATGTTCTTGGCGGAACACAAAAAGAGGTTTTCAAAAGGGGAATACATTGCGTTTATGCGTTTAACGAAGTACATGTGTAAATTTAGAGGGGTAGCCAATGCAAAAGCCGGCACATTGTTAAAAGTCATAAATGAGAAACAAAATGGTTACGGGGTGAGCCGATCTACCTTCTTTCGGATGCTTCAAAAAGCGAAACAATTCGGAGCGATTCAGGTACAAAATACGCAGCGGAAGCGTGGCGGCCAAGGACATAATGTGTATGTTTTTCAACCAATTGACACACCGCATTCGAGAAAATTGACACACCGTGAAAACGAAAGATCTTCTACGTACGTAAGCGATCCAACCGTGAAATCGGGAAGCGAAACTGGTTATTTTAAAACTAATAAGACAAAATCTTATATACGTAAAAGAGGACAAGCATTAGATGCAACATTTGCACGTCAGTCCGTTCCTGTTTCTTTTATTCAAATCATGAAAAACACATTTAAAGAACAAGCAACAGCTCAATTAGTGGAAGAATACTGGCGTATGGTTGAAATTCAAACAACCGATGTGCCAAAACCATTAGT
Source organism: Shouchella patagoniensis (assembly GCF_002019705.1). Classification (GTDB taxonomy): domain Bacteria; phylum Bacillota; class Bacilli; order Bacillales; family Bacillaceae_D; genus Shouchella; species Shouchella patagoniensis. Next base: position 3,610 of record NZ_MTIX01000006.1, read on the forward strand.
CAAAGAAATGAACATGGAAATGATCGCTGTACAAGCCTTACAAATCACACGAAGAAAAATCGAACGAGCGCGAACAAGGAATCCAATCGCTTATTTTACTGGTGTTCTAAAGAAAAAATTGGACCAAGATTACGAAAATCTAACAAAAATACTCTATCAAGACATTAGCTAGTTAAAAAACATCGTCTCATAAGCTCATATTTGCCGTATGAGACTTCTTTTTGACCAAACCTATATAAACTAAGGACACGTACAATTAACCCTTTAGAAGCCAATTACAAAAGAATGAAAGGTCATTCTCTTAAGCTACTTAGTTGCAAGGATAAAAAGCTTGGTCAACGACAAGGAACAGGTTGTATTTTTGCCTACGCAAAAATCTCCACCTTTTCTCCTTGCTCTTTTGACCATTTGTCTGTCTTCTTTAGTGTGCCGACCGAGCGACAAACCGATGATTGCCTGAGTTCAACTCGTTCGGATAGATAGTATGACAGACAAAACGCGATAAAAACCATGGGACTCTGTCCCATACCCTGGCCTCTCTTGCAACGCCCGATAATACATAAAAAAAACGTACCCCCGAACGGATACGTTTTTATAGAACATGCTTGATCCTATAGATATTTTATTATATACCCTTTTAAGCAATAAGTAGAAGAAATATAAGAATAAAATTTAAAGAATTAGAGTGAAATAAGTGACTGCATGAAGGCTTGCAAAAGTTAAGAATTGAAAGGGAATAGAAAACGCATGTAGAATATAGAAAAACGCATCGTGAACGGTAGGTGAACGTATATGGAATATGGACTGCTAGCAAAAGAGGTAGCACTTCATATAGGAATAAATCCCAACACATTAAGACGTTGGGCAATTGAAATTGAAAAAAACGGATATGAATTTGAGCGGAATACACGAGGACAGCGCATCTTCTATGAACGCGATCGTGATGCGTTATCCAAAATGAAAATCATTCTAGCTAATAATGAGAGTCTCGAAAACGCCGGAAAATGCATTGCAACTACTATTAATAAAACAATTCAAGACAAAGAAAACGTCGAAAAAACGCTTAGCGTTATTCGCAATAAGGATAAAAACAATGAGATTTATGCGTTTACGAAGGAAGAACTGCAGACTTTTATAGGCGAAACAGTTGAAGAACATGTTAAGAAAGCAATCGAAGAAGAACGAGAGGCTATGTTTAAAGCATTTGATCGACGTATGAATGATGTTATTGAACGTCGGGATCAGCAAATGATTTCAGAAATGCGTCGATCTTTGAATGAAGGAAAAAAGGAAACCTCATTTGATCAAGAACAAAAACAGGATTTAAGTTTCTTTCGGAAATTATTTAAAAGAAACAAATAAGAAATTGTTTGTATCAATGTTGAAGGAGGATGGTCATTTTGAGCACGTTTGAGTCTTTATGGCTTGCTGGTATGCCCTTGTATATACTAATTATTGGTATATCGTTAACTTTCATAATTGCGAAGTACGAGGAAGAGTACATTTATTATCCATCTATTGGTTGTTCAATATTTGTTATACTACATGTTTTGCCGATGGAAGAATTTAGTTTATATGCAATTATTAGTATTCCGAGCGCCTTGATTGTATGGGTATTTACCTATTTTTGGAAAAAAGTTAAATAACAAAAAGCTGACAAAGTGTCAGCTTTTTGTTTTAAACTTCTTGATCTAGGTATAAAGCAACTACATCATAAAATGCACGACAAACTTCATTTGCTTCACTAGTTGTAGGGGTAGGTACTCCGAAGTTTTGGGCGAAAAACCCAGTTGACACCGCTGTTACAGGGTTTAATGGATTAAGATAAAACATGCCTAAATTATAGAATTGTTCACGGTCATTATCGAACCTATTTCTAGCAGCAGCCTTAAATCGTCTTTGATAACCAACATTGTAATAATTTCGAACTGCTCTTGAAATAGAACTTGACCAACCTTGATTTCCTAGTGAATGAGCAATGTTAATGGCATCCATATCAGCAAAGAGATCATCGATCGGGAAGGTGCCTTCTGAGTGGTTTCCAATTAGATGCCTAGAAGCTAAATAAATAGAGCTGAAATCACCTGCATCCAATCGATTCTTAGCATCTCCAAAGACTGTAATTAAATCGCCAACCCAACCACCGTAATCTGCTAAGAAATTGTCAGGTGTGATAGCTAAACTGCCCTGATATCTAATTGCATCCATTGTTGCAAATAAATGTGGGAAGTCTAAGTCTACACCTGTTCCTGGATCATATAACCTTGGGAGTGTAGAGGGTTTACCAAATCTATTTACAGCTTCAGTAATGAAATTATTTGCTAAGCTACCAGCAACAAATGTCCAAGCTGGCCCGGTATAGTTTTCGTGTCTTAAATAATTTAAAACAGATTTGTTTGCTACAAGCTGCGATCCAGATCCACCACCATGGAATTCAAATGCGAATTGCGTAATTTCATCTAATATATCAAAAAATGGTTGATTACGTGCATTTCCTTCTGTTGGCGGAACTGTAACATTAGGATCTTGTTTATTTGCCCCCCAGTCTAATCCAGATGCAATATTATTATCAATAGCTAGTCTACCTGCTCCGCTACCAATGAAATGTTCTTTGACTTGGTTAAATGACCAATCTTCTGGTAGCGTATGTCCTATATTTCCGGTAAACATTGTAGACATTCCACTGACGAAACTCGCTACACTGTATCCAGATTTCGATACTCGACTACAAGCATTTCTAGGACCGTAAACTCCTATTCTATAAGGATTATCCATAGAGTCCATTTCCATTTTTATTGCGTCAAAATAAGGGAATATATGGGTATCTATTTGATGGTCATATATATCAAAATCTATGGTGAAATAGATAATGGTATCATAAGGAAACGCTAATCCCGCAGCTGCTTGTACTGCTTCTCTAGCATCATTTATCCCTTGATTAAAAGAAAAGTAAGATAGACGGTTAGATCCTCGCTGATAAATTGGAAATACATTCAATCCTAACCTGTAGCAAGTTTGTAACTCCGGAGGCGTTAAGGCGTAAGACCCTGTCAGATAACGTCCGGCTGTACGTCGACCATCATTTAAAAGTGTTTCTACTTTTGCAGAAGTTAAAGTCTCTGATGTATCAATTGCTTGACCTTTTCGTTCTGGATTTCCTGTACTCACTAGCAATTGCATCCATGTATCGAGGTTCACAATACCTGTAACAGGCAGCTTTGAGAACTCTTGAAATGATCGTACGGATTCCTCCATAGTTCCAGTGAAGACACCATTAAAACTGCCGTTATAATGACCATTTACATAAAGTGAAAATTGAATCAATTGAATGAAATTTCCAGCTGTACTACCTGGAGCAATAGTAGGTGTAGCCGCGATGGTCCCCGGGCCATATCTACCGTTTGCTCCTGGGACATTAGCTTCTAATTGTAGAGCGTAAATTAAACCAATATTAGTATCTCTTGTGTAATGTCCATCAGCAGGAGAGACACCGGTGGTTTGATAATAATTACGATTAAGATGTTGTTGTATTTGACGGATTCGAGAGTCTGGATTAATACCTACCTCTACATAAGCGTCCATGTTTAACATAGCTTGGAATACGCGAGGTGTCACAATTCCATCAGGATTAAGACCGGCGTCTTCTTGCATTCTTTTGACCCCTGATTCTGTATTTGGTCCGAAAGTGCCGTTAAAACCACCGGGGCTATAACCTTTGCACCACATTGCTCCTTGTAAGATCATTACAAGAATACCCTGAGCATCACGCCTCAATGTAGGACAAGCCGCTAAAGTAGCAGGTCCAAACGCATTTACTGGATTTGCAATCCCGATTTCAAGTTGAAGTCCTCTAGTCAGAGCATACATAGTCGACCAGCCCGTGCGTCCTGTTTCAGGGGCCAATTCTCCAAAGTTAGGATTAAATCCAAACGTAAGATTGACCCACTTTTGAACTTCTAATACTCGCTCATCAACATTACTCATAGCATTATACCTCCTATTAATACATTTCCATTTAAACTATAAATCTTTAAAATGTGGTATTCGTACAAGAATTACACATCTTTTTGGTTTTTAGGAAACATACTTATTATTCGCTGTAATGTACAGACCACTCTTTAGTTTATACATCTTAGAACCATTGACAGTTATTTGATCATCAATGGTAAATACCTCTCCTCTCCTTTATTAACAATCGCGTATCTACTACTCCAATTAGGCTGATCGTATACCCATAATGAGTGCGCTTTAACGGTTAAAGTTTTTCCGTGTAGATTTTCCTCAGTATGGGTCTCGTTACTACCTGGAATTTTATTGAGAAATGAAAAGTTTCCATCTTTGTTAACACAGAGTTCTACGTCTGTTCCTGGACGATTTGTATTTGTTTTAGGAATGAAACTTTGTTCTACTTTTATTCTTGTTCCTCCTTACTACTGAAAGAGTTATTAGTGTTTTTGTCTAAGTGTCTTAATGCTTTTCTTAAAGGATTAGGCACGTATGCTCCACTTTCTTCGATGTTCTCAAGAATTGATATAATTTCATTTATAATATAAGCCCAAATAACAAGAGTTCTTAGTGTTGGAAAGCTTTCTCCTGCTAGATTGTCGGGTACTCCATCCAATAACAGGATGTCAATCCCATGAGCTATACCTATCACCACAAAAATCGCAACTTTTTTTAAAAGTCCTTTCCAACCTATATTGCTAGAGAGTCCCTTTCGCTTAAAACCTTTGAGCATTCCAGTGACGTAATCAAGGACGACAAATATAACCAAATATTGAATCAATAAGTCCCACCCTCCCATCCAAAAACTAAAAATTGAGGCTGTCAGACTGAAAACTATCTTATATATACTTTCCATATATCCAACTCCTTAATGAATAAAAAAGATCTAGCAGCCTGCTAGATCTTTTTTATTTGCATTCAATGTAACTTGTGCGACCTACCAAATCGCATAACGTTTGACTATTACATCCAACCTAATTTTTTTGCTACTAGATCTATAAAATCATTTTTATAATTGTGAGCGGTGTTACGATGCATAGATAATTCCATAGCAATCCCGTCCCAAGTTAAGTTTTTTCTACTCCAATACCTTAATTCGATAACTTTTTGTTGATCCTTAGGACATTCGTCGAATGTCTCTCTAATAACAGTCACTATGTCTTGCATTTTTCTTACTCTTCTATTTAAAAAAACCAAGGGCATAATATTTCTATTTTTAAAAATAAACTCTCTATCGTGACTGCTTTCGAACATGTAATCAATTTCTTGTTCGGTTTCCTTTATAGCTCTTATCTCATTCTCAATATGCTTAATCGTAGCCTGTCTCAATTTAGTAGAATTCACAAATATTCTCCCCCTTAAACAAGAACGTATGTTCTTATATATTAACCGAACACCTACCTTTTATCAATAAATACTTTTAAACTAAGTAGGCCTTTTGTTTTACTAATTTATCAGTTATTTCAACTTGATGAACACAAAATTTGCACATTGTTAATAGATAAGCAAAATAGTTATTTATCGTTTTTTCTCTGCTATATTGTTCTGGTAAAGGGTATTTTCATGTTTACATGAACTAAAATTCTTGTAGCATGATAAGAAGATTTCTTCTTGATTTTAAATAGTTTAAATAGTAATAAACTTTATGATATTTAAAACAAATGGTAGGATGTAGGTGATATCGCGGCTATGCGAATTTGGAAAAATAGTAGATTAAAAAAGGGGAATAGAAATGAAATATAGTTATGTATTAATTCCACTGTTATTAGTAGTCACAGGTTGTACTGGAGAGGATAAAAATCAAGAGAATGCTAATACATCAAATAGTATTGAATCATCAGCGGAGCAAGGGAGCGACACTTCGATTACACTTGGTTACACATACGATTGGGAAAATGTAGAGCGAGATTTATTTAGCTTAGATTCTCAATTAAAAGAAGAAGATTACAGTAACATTGAAACATTTTTCAAGACATTTGAGCTCCCTGATGAAGGTCGTTTAATGCCTGAAGAAGCTAAAGAATATTTCTCGCAAAATGGAGAAGTAGACACGAGTCATAATTTTTCAGATGGAGAGATCTATTACAAAAACTATCTCATTTTTGATGATGCTACGAATATGGCTACTAGTACGAATATATGGGGGTATGACCCTAATACTTACGATCCTATAGAACCCTTTGAGACTCAATCTGTTGGTCTATTCATGGCTATAGTGAATGACGTGGATGGCAAGGGATTTGTATCTCCAAACGGTGAATTTGTAGACTTTTATCCAGAAGAGTTAACAGAAGAAGAACATAAATATTTACAAGATGACTCACTATATACTGTTGATCAAGAGGGGAATGCCACACCTAAAGGTTGGGGAGCTTTACAAAGCATGATCGATCAAATTCAAATACAATTAGAATATATTGAACCCTATCTAAAAGACTATAATGAACTACACATGTGGTCAGCTGAAACAAGACAATACCTACAGGTTGCAGATTCTATTAGTTATCATGATTATGAAGAGGCATATAAATATATTGTTGCAGCAACAATGAATATCAAACGTATAGAAGAGGTATTGCCAAAAAAATAATCAATCGTGGGTAGCTCTTTAGGCTACCCACGATTGATTTTATTTACTCAATTAAAAAGATCTTCTGTTAATTTATATTTGTACTGAATTCCTTCTTTAATCGACTCAAGGAAGTTATTCACTTCATGTTCTTCCGGATGATAAAATAATTCAGCTTCTTGGAAGGTGTCTTCTTTATCCAAATAATTGACGATTGCTAAAAAGTGATTTTCTGAAACTTTTTCTGCATCAACTAAAACCTCTTCTTTTTCGATCGTAAGGATATGCTTATCACCTTGTTTTTTAAAATTAATCATTTTTCCCTCCAAAGTATCTTTGTTTTAATTTTTTTATGAGTGTTTGACAGCAAAATATTCTATTACATCTAGGCGGAAATTAAGCGTGATAAAAAAGAGGCGATGTGGAGTTTATTCCATCTAAGTTCCAAATAACACGCATTGCAGCCCCAGATTTCCGAACATTAGTAAAGGTTTCATCTACTCGACGGGAAGGAGCAGAACCATAACTACAAATCTGCTTATTTGAACGTGTTCCTACCGTTTCATAAACTGCGGACGTTACCATACGTTGTAGGCGAATTCCGACGTCTACACAAGTTGCCATGCAGGGACCACAACCCCAAACCGATACTGGGATGTTGTTGTGAGAGGAGACAGCATAAGTGATAGCTGTATTAATAGGTCTCATGATATTTCCTCCACCATGTTGTCGTCGCTGATAAGTGCGATAAATACTTGCCATAAAAATCTCTCCTTTATATTTAATAGAAACAATTAACTGTTTCGTAGATCTATTTTAGGTAAAATTAGGCGTAGAAAAATACAATGTTTACACAAACATGTATTTTTTGGCATCATGACCTAAGTATGTTTTATACAATATTTTTCAATGTAACATAATAGTTATTATGTTACATTGAAAAAGGCTTAAAATAAGCCTTTTTTTGTTTTTCTGTGATATAATAAACTTACAAATAAAATGTTACATTCAAATCGTTGATATATAAGGTTTTGAATTTTTATCTTACTGAACTACGATACGCGTTTAACTTTATCCACAGAGTTCAGGGGGGGGTTCAAATTTTGAAGGGGGGTAAATATGAATAAAAAAGATGAAATAAAAAATGTGCAGCCGTTACGATCGCTACAGCAAATTGAAGATATGAAATGGTCCTTACGCCGGTATTGTTCTGAACGGGATTACATGTTGTTTTTAAT
>NZ_MTIX01000007.1 GCF_002019705.1 Shouchella patagoniensis
AGGTATTTAAATACCCCGTAGTCTATCCCTCCATTTGGGATTTTCCGAATACATTCTTTCACTTGCTTAATTCCCTCACCTATATCATTCTTATTTCTTAATCCAATTTGTACAGGATAAATACTTGTAAACCATCCCACAGTTCTTGAGCAATCGACTTCATCATCAAACTGTTCTCGACCGTGCCCTTCAACGTCTATTAATAAAGGGGTGCGACCTATCCATTCACTAAACGTTTCTCCCAAAACCATCAATAATATCTCCTGGATCTGTGTATGATAAGTCTTTGGGACTTCCTGTAATAAGGATGCTGTATATGCTTGATTTAGTTCTACTGATACGTTATCTGTAGAAGCCACTGTATTTTGTCCTTGGTAGTCTATCGGTAACGGTGTGCTCCCCTTACTAATAACATCTAACCAATACGCTTTTTCTTTCTGAATTTTATCCGAATCTACGTACTCTAGAAGTTTCTCAGCCCATTTTTTATAAGACATCGTTTTTGAAGGCAATTTGGGTTCTTCTTGATTCTTTAAATCTTGATAAACCTTATGTAAATCATCTAATAAGATTCGCCAAGACACACCATCAACCACTAAATGGTGGATAATGATTAATATTCGGTTGGGTTGTTTTCGTCCCAAGTTGAAATAACGTACATTCACCAAAGGCCCCTTTTCGATACTTAATTTTTGTTGAGCCCTATTTGCGATTCTTTCCATTTCCTTTTTTTGTAATTCACTTGAGTGGTCCGCTAAATCAATAACCTTAAATTCTTGTAATTCCCCATCTAATCCGACATTTTCTTGTTTCCATCCTTCTTCACTCAATGAAAATCGACTCCGTAATGCATCATGATACTCTATTAAATAGTCGAATGATTTTTTTAGAAGAGTTGGGTCTATTTCATCGCGAACCTGTAAAAACAATGATTGGTTAAAATGATTAGGCTCTTCGAGCATAGTTTCAAAAAACCAATGTTGAACAGGCGTTAATGGAACATTGCCTTCAATCAATCCTTGTTCTTCATTGTCTTCTACCTCTCCTACTACGCTCACTAAGTTAGCGATTGTCCGGTGATGAAACAAATCTTTAGGCGTGAAATTCAACCCCTGTTCCTTGGCTTTCGCAATCAGTCTGATCGCCAAGATGGAATCCCCGCCGATTTCAAAAAAGTTATCGGTAATTCCAACCTTTTTTCTACTTAAAACTTCTTCCCATATCTCTGTGAGTACTCTCTCTATATTCGTAGTAGGC